>NZ_VPBW01000040.1:0-22748 GCF_013418535.1 Acinetobacter sp. YH12137
GCAAGAGTGAACCACCTGATCCCTTCCCGAACTCAGAAGTGAAACCTCTTAGCGCTGATGGTAGTGTGGGGTCTCCCATGTGAGAGTAAGTCATCGCCAGCTCATTATTCCAAAAGCCCTCTGCTCATGCAGGGGGCTTTTTTTATAGAAAAAATAAAGATGAAATAGAAAAAGGCTTAAATAAATTTAAGCCTTTTTGAATCTATCTATTTATTGATCTGCAGCGATAATGGACTGTGTGGCATTCTTCAGCATATACAGGGCCTGACCCAATAAAATATCTTTTTCGGCTAAAGTGACCAGAATAAGAGGGTGTTTCGGTGCTGCAACCGCTGTCAAAATGGCTTTACCATTTTCTGCATCCAAAGTAATACTCTGACAGCCAGTAAGATGGATTTCCTTAGTAAATGCAGAAACCATCGCTAAAATTGAACTGCTCACAGCAGCCAGCTTGCTGTTGTTATAGTTATCTTTCTTATGAATTGTGGTCAATTCAAACCCATCTGTTGAGCAGACCATTACATAATATACGCCACGAACATTGCTAATAATCTCCTGAATTTGCTGTTTGGCATGCTGTACGAGGGCTTCTGGGGCTTGACGTCTTTCTTGTATAGTGAGCATGCTTTAATCCTTAGCTCATGAGGTTATGGTTGACTTCGATTGAAGTAATGAGGGCTTCTAAGAGAAGTAAGATGTCGTCTTTTTGACGTGCATCTACAAAAAAGAGGGGAGTATAGAGATCCTGCTGGATCAGCCAGTCCTTATAAATCTGGGTAAAATGAGGGCTTTCAAGATCACTGTGCGTAATCCCAATGGCAATATTATGGGTATATTCCTGGAATACTTCGATATAGCTTTCCAGTTCCTGGATCGGATCACTCACTGTATGATCAATAAGGATAATGGCACCTAGTGCGCCTTGACAGATGACAGGCCAGATAAAGTCAAAGCGACTTTGTCCAGGCATCCCATACAGGCCAATTTTGGTTCCATCTTCTAATGTAATTTCACCATAATCAATTCCTACCGTGGTTTCCATTTTTGAATGACTGCGGTCGTCAGTATTCAGTGCCTCAGTGAGTAGCACTGGTATATCAGATAAGGAACGTATTGCGGCTGTTTTACCTGCACCCATGGAGCCCGCAAAAACGATTTTATATTGTTGTAGAATCATAAGTATTTACTTTATTAAAATCCAAATTTAAATCGTAGCTTTCCAAAAAAGCTTTTGATGAAACTTTGCTGTTCTATTCTTTCAACTGGCTCAGTGGTGCGATAACGACTTTCCCAAGCATTAATTTTTTCAATATTTCCGGAAGCCATGCTGGCTGCGATAAATTGTCGAAGCGTGAGTAAAGAAATTGCATGTTGTTCAGCAATTTTTGAAATTTTAGCCCCTTGAATAAAACAGGCTGATATCTGAAAAATACGTTTTTTATGCAGCGGATGAGCCGGCTTTGGCCAGTAATGAATTTTGTAGTGACCATCTTCAGGTGCGATCTGGGCAAAACTAGGCGAGTTCCAGAAAAAATTCCATAACCAGTCCTGCAGAATCTGCGTTTCTCTACGTGTCACTTTTAAAAGGTCGGTAGTAGAGGCGAAGTCATATTGAAAAGAAAAGTCTGTGCCTGTTTCAGCCCGGTCTTTGTTTAACCAGGCCAGACTTTTTGCTGAGTCAATGATGGCAATGGTGCCATGCCGGTCATAGAGACGTAATTTACCTTTTTCAGGATGCAGCATCTCTTTAAAAAAGTTAATCGTGTAAGGATGGTCAGAAGATTGCTGGATCTGAATGGGGGCTGAAAATATAGGCTCTTCTATTTCTGAGGTAGTTACTGAATTAAGGACGTTTTGCTCAAACCAGTGCTTGAGAATTTGTGTGTTTTGCAGGGGTAAAGAGAGCGTATTATTTATAATCTGGTTCGAATATTGAGCATTTTTAGAGATACATAAATAAGGGCATTTTTGGTTTTTGAGAACACGTTGGATACCCTCTGTTTCAAGAAAGTATTCATACACCAACAGGCAATCGAGATGAGGATCGGAAGCAGTGTTCCATTGCAGGATAAAATGATCAGGAGTGATGTGCTGTAAAGTCTTTTTTAGTTCATCTGCATCGTGAATACTTAAACCTGCTATTCCAATATGAATATAATGCCTATGCATTTTAAGTCTCGATTAAAGTTTATATTTTATTGGGTGAAGCGTATAAGAATCCCCTTTATCGCATGAAATAAAGGGGAAAACTGTGTATTAGCTAAAGTCTAAACCTTGTTCAAAAGATTTAAGCTCATGACGAGCCATAGCCAGGTTTGCTTTAGAACGATCCAGTACAAGATACAGGAATACATTATTATTCTTTTCGAGTGGGCGAATGAGATGATATTGCTTGCCCAGCGTAATCAGAATATCTTCAATCGAGTCATTCAGATTTAATGAATTCGCTACACGGCGTTTTGCGCGAACCACTTCTGTATTGCCGGCTGCTGCAAGTTCAAGATCGATATTGCCACCACCTTGAGTTGCTAAAGCCAAGCCGCTTTCACCATCAGCTAATGCTGCAGCAACGAAACCATCAATGTCTGTAAGTGTATCTTAGGTTACCTTAGCCATAATTATTTCCCTGTTATAAAAATAGTTGATGCGTTAGTTGTATTTGATGAAGTTCGAATATTATCTTTTTCATTCAAATTCATTATAAAAATGGGGGAGTAAATTACAATTGAAATAAAAACCATATAAAATTTAATGTTTTACTTTATATCTTAATTTTTAACTTGTACTTTTTAATTATGTGATGCGTTTATCTTTTTATTTAAGGATATGTGAAATGATTTTGTGATTATTTTTTAATCTATAATCTCACCTTAATCTAAAAGATGTAATAAAATATTTTGAATGGATTATGGAACTAATTAGGTAAAAATTTCAGTTGAAAAAATAGATTCACTTCATTCCCTGATAAATTTAAAGAATAAAAAAAGCCAATATCTCATTGGCTTTTAGTAAAACTAAATTTTTGAGGTTGAAGTAGTTATGCAAATACGCGTAATACTGCTTCAATCAATACCCAAAGAATCGCAAGCGCAACCACTGGCTCAACGATTTTTGCCCAGGTTGGTGTTTCTACAACAGCAACTTCTTCAACATCATGATGCTGGCTATTTTGATGAACCATTTGGCTAAACTCCTTCATTGATGCTTCTAATGATAGCTCTTCTTCATGAATTGGTTTAGAGCCTTTGAGTTCTGTTAGGTTATTTGTTGTCCAAACCCAATCATCTGCCTGCCCAGACAAATGTTCAATTTGTCCTTTCAACAGCTCTTGGATACTGGTCTGATTATGATTGCCAGTATCATGTAACTGCTTCAATTCAGTCAGCTGAAAATGGAAAATTTCAGACGTGAGCTGCTCCAGCTCGGGTTTCGGTAAAGTTGACTTGTTTTCCACTCGGGTAGTCAGGTGACGGGCGATTTCCAGAATATAAAGTTTATCTGGATGCTTGATTTCATTATATATTTTTTGCGGATTGTTACGCCATTCGCTAATCAGTTTGCCTAAAGTGAGAGCATTGATTTCTGAAATATATTTACGTCTTTCTTCTTTTGTATAGCCTTGTAGAAGCTCAGGCTTTTGAGTTTCTATCTGTTCAACAAAATATTGTACTAAATCAAAAGCCATTCACTTACTCCATTATTTTTAATCTAATAACCTTAGGGTTGGTTTTTTCTTTGCGGGTTCAGGCTGTTCTTCAGTGCTTGATTTTAAAGCATCTTCATCACTTTGTGTATGCTCATATTCATTTGGATCAAAGAATAATCCTTGACCATTTTCACGTGCATAGATCCCGAGGACTGCTGCCATCGGTACATAGATATCACGTGATACACCACCAAAACGTGCTGAGAAGGTGATGGCTTCATTATCCATATTCAGCGCATGAACTGCATGCGGCACAATATTCAGGACAATCTGGCCATCTTTAATAAACTGCTCGGGTACCATGGTGTTTGGACGTGTAGCATCGACCAGCAGATAAGGCGTCATATTGTTATCGCAAATCCACTCATAGATTGCACGTGCCATATAGGGACGGGTAGGACTTAAGTTGAATTCTTGTTCAGACATGATGTTTCTCTACAGGTTTGATTTGCTCTTGGTAGCGGTTTTTTTCCTGCAAGGTCATGGATTTTGCAAATGCAGGACGGCTAAAAACTCGCTGGCAATATAAATAAAATGGACGACATTGTTGTCGAGGTAATTCTACTCCCATGCTTTTAAGTCGAATGAAAATGGGAGCCAGCATGCAATCCAAGATGCTGAAATGTTCCGACATAAAATAAGGGAAATGCTGGAACAGGGGCGTTAATGAAATCAGGATATCATGCAACTGTTTTTGAGCCTTCACTTTGGCTGCAGTATCCAGAGTATCCGGATGACATAGCATGATATCGGCCAGTTTGAGCCAGTCATTTTCAAAACGCCAGATATATTGTCGCTGTTCCGCACGAGGCATGGGAGCATCTGCATAGAGCTTGTTCTGGCGGTAACGATCGTCTATATATTCGGAAATGATGCTGGTATTGAATAATTTTAAATCATTTTCAATCAGCATGGGCAGCTGGTTATAAGGATTGAGGCTGGCCAGATCTTCATCATCACTATCGACCAGAATCAGGTTATATTTAATCTGCTTTTCGGCAAGTACGTAGCGAATCCAATGGGAACGAAAGTCATCGGCATGGCTATATAAGGTGAGTCCTTGAAGTGGCGCGCTTTCGACTGACATAAATCCTGATTAAGTTCTAATGAATAGACTAGGATACTAAAAATCAACCTAAAAAGCACGAAGCATAAAAAGCCAATTGGACTAAGGCAGGGTAGAGTAGAGAAAAAAATGAAAGGAGCAGAACAACATGATCATGAATTTTGGCTTAATCATTCTGTTTATTATCATCGGTGTTGCGAATTATTATCTGACCAAATCCTTCTGGTGTCATGAAGGGGTATGGGGTAAGGATGTGCATGAACAATGATAATAAAAATAATATTAAGTGGTCATTTTCAAGCCATAAAAAAACCCTGGTATACACCAGGGTTTTTTGTCCGATTCGGTAAACGAATTAACGTTTAGAGAATTGAGGACGTTTACGAGCTTTACGTAAACCAAGTTTCTTACGTTCAACTTCACGAGCATCACGAGTAACGAAACCAGCTTGACGAAGAGCAGGTTTAAGAGTTTCGTCAGAAGCGATCAGTGCACGAGTAATACCGTGACGGATAGCGCCTGCTTGACCACCGATACCACCACCAGCAACAGTGATGTAAAGGTCATATTTCTCAGTCGCTTCAAGAAGCTCTAGAGGTTGACGAACAACCATACGAGCAGTCTCACGACCGAAGTATTGTTCTAAAGAACGGTTGTTGATTACGAGTTTACCAGTACCAGCAGATAGGAAAACACGTGCAGTTGCGGTCTTACGGCGACCTGTACCATAGTTAGTAGCCATGTGCTGTATCCCTTAGATGTCCAAAACTTGTGGCTGTTGAGCAGTATGTGGATGCTCAGTACCAGCGTACACTTTCATTTTTTTGATCATTGCATAACCAAGAGGACCTTTTGGCAACATGCCTTTTACAGCGCGTTGGAAAATTTCTTCTGGTTTGTGAGCAACTAATTTTTCAAAATTAGTTTCACGAATACCACCAGGGAAACCAGTATGGCGATAGTATTTCTTGTCAAGTGATTTGTTACCAGTCACTTGGACTTGCTCAGCATTGATAACAACGATGTAATCACCAGTGTCAACGTGAGGAGTATAAGAAGTTTTATGCTTACCGCGTAAACGACGAGCGATTTCAGTCGCGAGACGACCTAAAGTTTTGCCAGAAGCATCAACAACGTACCAGTCGTGTTGAACTTCAGCTGGCTTAGCGCTGAGAGTTTTCATTAAACCACTACCTATTATAGTTGGTTTGGACTATGGAAGCTGTCCAAACAAAAGGAGACCGAATTCTACCCGAAAGCCGGGAGAACCACAATGAAAATATAAAATTTCAAGCGCTGTATTTTACAACGTCTTTCAATAAATGACTAGTAGGATTTTTAGCCTATAAACACATATGATTAATCATTAAATAATAAAACGGACCTAAGACTAGGGGTACATCTTTGTATGAATGGATTCACTTGTTTTTTAATATGTATTTCTTGAACAAATGGCCCGTCTTCGATTCTGCTTAGGTTTGCTTTCTAAACTTGAGGCAATCTTCCTTGAAAATGCCAAAAGCTAAACATGTCGAGTATTGAGATGATTGCCCGAAACTCTTTATAGGGTTCATTGATGTCAGTCCGGTTTTATCTCTCTTTAATATAATGAGAAAGGTACAGTATTATTTGAATAAACATCATCTAAACCTTTATCTAGAACTTTCCCTGTGAAATTTGTACTAAAATAAGGACAATTGATAATACAGAAGAAAGTCATGCTGCCTTTATATATTACCAGTGGTGAACCTGCCGGAATTGGTCCAGATATCTGCCTGAGTTTGGCGGATCGTATTGATGAACGTCCATTGGTGGTACTTGCCGATCTGGAAATGCTCCGTCAACGGGCGCAGCAGTTAAAACTTCTGGTTGAACTGATTGAATATACAGGGCAAACGACTTCTTCAGAAAAAGGCCAGCTTTATGTTGAGCACGTGCCTTTAAAAGAACCAGTAGTACTAGGTCAGCTAAATAGCCATAATGCCGCTTATGTACTGGAGCAGCTACGCCGTTCAGCCGAATATGCCATGTCAGGTAAAAGTGTCGGAGTTGCCACAGCACCTGTACAGAAATCAGTCATTAATGATGCGGGAATTCATTTCAGTGGTCATACCGAGTATTACCAGGAATTTGCAGGTGTGCCTCGTGTGGTAATGATGCTAGCGACTAAAACTTTACGTGTAGCCCTTGCAACCACACATCTTCCACTTCGTGCAGTCGCAGATGCCATTACTCCGGAACGCCTGCATCAGGTGATTGATATCCTGATTCATGACCTGAAATCCAAATTTAAAATCGAGCATCCACATATTTTGGTCTGTGGTTTAAACCCACATGCAGGTGAGGGCGGTTATCTGGGGATGGAAGAGATTGAAGTGATCAATCCTGTGCTTGAAAGCTATCGCGCTCAGGGTATCAATATGAGTTTGAGCCTGCCTGCAGATACTTTATTTACTCCTGAAAACCTGACAGATGCCGATGCTGTTCTGGCGATGTATCACGATCAGGGTTTACCTGTGTTAAAATCTCAGGGCTTTGGTGAAGCCATCAATATTACTTTGGGCTTACCGTTTATCCGAACTTCTGTCGATCACGGCACAGCACTCTCCCTCGCAGGTACAGGCTTTGCGAAAAGCTCAAGCTTACATGTGGCTGTGGATTTGGCGCTGGATTTAGCGCGTCAATGATCTCGTCTTTATTACACGTTGGAAATGTCTATGTATCAGATTAATGCCTTAAACCCAAAAGATGAAGGGCATCACACGCGTAAGCGTTTTGGTCAAAACTTCTTACATGACCAACGTGTCATTGCTAAAATTGTGCGTTCGGTAAATCCGCGTGCAGGCGAAAATATTGTTGAAATTGGTCCGGGTCTGGCTGCTTTGACATCACCTTTAATTGGTGAATGTGATGCCTTAACCGTACTTGAGCTGGACCGTGACTTGGCCGCTGGTTTGCCGGGTCGTGTGCCGCATCCTGAACGTTTAACCATTATTGAAACGGATGCACTGAAATACGATTTCACCAATTTGTTTGAAGAAGGTCGTCCGTTACGTGTAGTCGGGAACCTGCCTTATAACATTTCGACACCACTGTTGTTCCATCTCCTGGAATTTGGTGACAAAGTCAAAGACATGCACTTCATGCTGCAAAAAGAAGTGGTCGATCGTATTACAGCTTCACCAAATACCAAAGAATATGGTCGTTTGTCGGTCATGATCCAGTATTACTGCAAACCGACTTTCCTGTTTGAAGTGCCGCCAGGCTCTTTCAATCCGCCACCAAAAGTGACGTCTGCCGTGTTCCGTTTGGAGCCGTACGATGTAAAACCGATCGTGGCAAAAAATGAAAAAGCTTTGGCTCGTCTGGTATCGCATGTATTTACCCAGCGCCGTAAGACTTTGCGTAATAGCTTGAAAGGGATGCTGGTTGAAGATGGTTTTGAAAAGGCAGGTGTAGATCCAATGGCACGTCCAGAGACACTGACACTTGCCCAATTTGTGGCTTTATCTGATCAAATGGTAGCTTAAAAATAATGACCCGCACTGTTCGATACAATTATGTGATTGGTGATGTACAAGGCTGTTTCGAAGCCTTGAAGGCACTACTGAAAGAAATCCGTTTTGATCCTGATCAGGACTTTATCTGGTTTGCTGGTGATCTGGTGGCTCGAGGGGAAAACTCGCTGGGTGCATTACGCTTTATTAAAAAGCTGGCGGATAATGGCGTGGCGGCAACAGTACTCGGTAATCATGACCTGACTTTGCTGGCTTATGCACGCGGCATCAAGCCCATTAAAGACAAGGATAATGTCCGTGATGTGATTGATGCGATCGACAGTGATGAGCTAATTGACTGGATCCGTAAACAGCCGATGTGTCTGTTTCCGAATGAACAGACAGTGCTCACGCATGCCGGTATTCCCAATATCTGGGATGCAGAAAAGACTGCACAGCTGGCAAAAGAAGTAGAAGCGATCATTGCACATGATGATTTTGAAGTGGTGGATGCTTTTTTAAAGGAAATGTTTGGGAAAGAGCCTACACTCTGGTCAGATGAATTAGAAGGTCATGAGCGTACACGCTGTATCGTGAATTACCTGACCCGGATGCGTTTAACTGATGCAGAAGGGCGTCTGGAATATAGTTTTAAAGATTCACTGGATGATCCGATGCCAGAAGGTTTTAAGCCCTGGTTTGAATTTGAATCGAAAACTGCAGCAACCCATCAAATTGTATTTGGACACTGGGCCGCTTTACAGGGTAAAACCATTTCTGGGCGAATTCAGAATGTCGATGGTGGCTGTGTCTGGGGTAATCAGTTGATGGCTTATCGACTGGAAGACCAGCAAATGTTTGCCGTCGATAATCCGGTATTTTAAAATATTTAAAGCTCAAAAAAGCCACGTTGAACGTGGCTTTTTTATTGTGCTGATGATTAGTCTGCGCGAATCCAGGTCTGGTTGCGGCCCAGAACTGAAACACCCACACTGGCACGTAGCGTTAAACGCTTGCCGGTATTGTTTAGACGAACCTTGGCATCATAAATTTTACCTGCCAATGGATCAATGACACGACCTTTTTCATAATTTTTGGTGCCTTCAACGTGTTTCAGGCCTTTTAGAATAGTCATGCCTAAAATCGGTTGATCGGTATAAGGGGCTGGACATTTATTACATTTTTCGCGTGGTGTATAACCTGGACGTGGCGTGATTTTCGCAATCTTGCCTGAGTAAGTATTATTTGCTTCTTTTTCGATGACAATGATGGCTTTTGCTGCTCCAGTTTTATCATCAATCTGCTGCCAGGTTCCGCTAATATCTTGAGCCCACAGGTTCATCATGAATCCTGTAGTCAATGTGGCAAGGAGTATCTTCTTTAACATATCCATCATTCCAAAGAACTTTTCATTATTGCCCGCACATGTTAGGAAGATTGCACAAATAGTCAATAAATAATTAAAAATCATGGAATTAAATTTATAAAAAAAGCTGCCTGTTTGGCAGCTTTGAGAAAAAGTGTGAACTTATTCCTGACGGATCCAGGTCTGGCTACGGCCTAAAGCAGAAACACCCACATAACCACGTAGGGTTAAACGTTTGCCGTTGCTGCTTAGACGAACCTTGGCATCGTAAATTTTACCTGCCAATGGATCAATCACACGACCTTTTTCATAATTCACGCTATCACCGACCTGTTTTAAACCTGTCAGTACGTCCATCCCCAAGATCGGCTGATTGGTATAAGGAGCAGGACATTTATTACAGGTTTTTTGTGGGGTATAACCTGGACGAGGCGTTACTTTGACAATTTTCCCGGCATAAGTACCATTGCTGTCCTGACGGATTTCAATCAGTGCTTTGGGTGAACCAGTCTTATCATCGATTTGTTGCCATGTCCCGGTCAAGTCTTGTGCATAAATGGTCCCAGTCATGAATGTAGCAATGAGCATTAATCCTAATTTAGATTTATTCATTTATATTTATCCTTTTTTCATAGATGAAACAAACTATCCCAAACACAAGCGTGTGGTTTTTTAATTTTGGTTGATTTTAGAGTAATGAGCGTTGCAGATCGCTCGGTCAATCTGCTTTAAGCCTGTTGATTCCCCATGACAGAAACCTGTCGATGTTAATTGCTTTGTTACTGAATTTTCAGTAAAAGCAGAGAAATTCAGTAAGATCTTTAACATGGTAATGTCTTGCATTCTATCTCCTTATATTGCGCATCAAAATCCGTTTGATGCTAAGCCTGTTAAAGCAAATGAATCTAATATTTATATGCATGTTTTATATTGTATAAAAAAAGCATCTGTCTAATATTGATACAACTTAATGCATGAAAATGCAAGCTTCTGTGCACTAAGTCATGAATTAATCTTGTTTAATCCAAGTCTGGCTGCGTCCCAAGGCTGAAACACCTACATAACCACGTAGGATTAGACGTTTGCCATTGGCACTTAATTTAGCTTTGGTGTTGTAAATATTGCCGGATAAAGGGTCAATCAGTTTACCTTGAGAGAAATTATTGTTACCTGCATCCTTTAAGCCGGTGAGTACATCCAGACCAAGAATCGGTTTATTGGTATAAGGTGCAGGGCAGGAAACACAGGTTTCGCGCGGTGTGTAGCCAGGACGAGGCGTAATCTTGGTAATTTTGGCGGTATAAACACCATTTGAAGTTTCACGAATTTCCAGAATTGCTTTAGCTGATCCTGTTTTATCGTCAATACTTCTCCAGGTACCTGAAATATCGGAAGCGAAAGCCAGATGACTGAAAAAGGTCAGGGCTAAAACGGATAATAATTGAACCTTTTTCATAGGTCTGTTCCTGAGTGAAAAATTCTTTATTTCCCTATAGTAAGAATAGTTTCATTCAGAAACAAACGTTAAATATTGATTGATGAGTCACATTTTTTGCAGATAAAGTATAAAAGTTGGCAACCAGATCGCAGTAAAAACGGCATTCACTGCCATGCCAAACGTAGCATAACGTCCGGCAACACTGCCACGCTGCCAGGCTTGAGCTGTACCAATCGCATGTGCTGCTAGACCTAGAGCCAGACCTGAAGCACGCTCATCATTGATATGTCGTAAAATAAATGGTGAAAATGCTGCACCAATTACGCCAGACAAAATGACGATCAGAATGGCCAGACTAACAGGTGCCTCCAGTAAGGTCGCAATATTAATTGCAATTGGTGTCGTGACTGCACGGGTGGCAAAGGCCATGATGTCGCCAGAAGACATATGTAGTAAATAGGCGAGACCCATCGGTAAGGCGACCGCACTGATACTGGCAAAAACCAGAATTCCGACAATAGCTTTCAGTGGCAGGTCATCATAACGCATGGCGGCTAGCGGAATCGCCAGTGCAACTGTGACATAACCAAGCAAATGGTTAAACAGTGGATTGACCTCATCCATATAATGCTCATAAGGAATACCCAGCACCAATAAAATCACCAGCACCAGGAACATGCTAAACACAATCACAGGAATTTGCGGAATAACACGATTGCAGGGTTTGGCAAGCAGATAAGCAATTAAGGTAATCGCAAAGCCATAAAGAACAGAAAACATGTGCGACTCCTATAACCAGCGTTTTGCCATTTTGGCGTAGATCCAAAGAGGTAGCAGAGTACTCAGGCATAACACCAGCATAAAGGCCGGAATTTTTTGTCCCATATGCATCAACATAATTAGCGCGCCTGCACTAATCGGTAAAAAAGCGAAGGCACTTTCTTTCATCAGCTTGTTATTAGTATCCACCAGACGCGCTGGAATTTTGCCAAAATAGCGCCAGGCAAATAAGGTGACTAGCAGGCTGATGAGTCCGACCAGGTTGCCCAATTCAGGATGATCTAGCTGGGTCATTAGCCAGACTGAAGCTTCACGAAATACAATAATTAAGAGGAGAGTGCTGATCCATGCTGGCCAGTCAATATGTTTTATCCAGTTCATTGGTGATGTCATTTAAAAGTTTACTTATCAAGTTTTACTCGATCTTACGCTGGATTTCAAACTCTTCAAGTGGACGCTGGAATTGAAGTGCTTGAGATCCCAGAATTTCTTCTATCGGTAAATGAGCCTGTTTGATCAACTGTTCCAGCTTCGGAGGTGCAATCCGTACATCGATATGTAACTGACCTTCATCATCATAATGTTCAGACTGAATCACGTTCAGCGCATAAAGTTGATTGCGCAGTTTGCCATAGGCAGGTTTCAATACCAGTTCAAAGTGCTGAATCTGACCCATTAATGCTTCATGCACGGCTTTGCGTAACAGATCCAGACCTTCACCACTATGTGCTGAAACATAGACCCGTTCAGGCTGACCGGGCTGGCGATAAATGATTTTGGCATCTTCACCGCTACAGTCGATTTTATTATAAACTCGTAACACCGGGACGTCGGCACCAATTTCCTTGAGCACCTTTTCAACGGCTTCAATTTGTTCAAGCATTTCCGGACTGCTGGAATCAATCACATGCAAAAGCAGGGTGGCTTCAACGGTTTCTTCCAGTGTGGCTTTAAAAGATTCGACCAGTGAATGCGAAAGATTACGCACAAAGCCTACCGTATCTGCCAGTACCAGATTACCGACGCCGTCCCATTGCAGGCGTCTTAAAGTTGGATCCAGAGTCGCAAATAGTTGGTCTGCTGCATAAACATCGCTATCGGCCAGAATATTGAATAAGGTAGATTTTCCCGCATTGGTATAACCTACTAAAGACACGGTTGGAACAGCCGCTTTTTGCCGAGCAACACGGCCCTGAATACGGGTTTGACGGACTTTTTCTATTTTGGTTTTAAGCTGTCCCATGCGGATACGCAATAAACGGCGATCTGTTTCTAGCAGGGTTTCACCCGGACCACGCAGACCGATCCCGCCTTTCTGGCTATCCAGATTGGTACGGCTACGAACCAGTCGTGAAGACAGATGCTGTAATTGTGCCAGTTCAACTTGCAGTTTCCCTTCATAGGTACGGGCACGCTGTGCAAAAATATCGAGGATGAGTTCGGTACGATCAACCACCCGGCAATGCACCACATTTTCAAGGTTACGTGCTTGGGCAGGTGTCAGCGCATGATCGAAGATGACCAGATTGGCATCCAATTCTTTGACCCGTTCAGCAATTTCTTCTGCTTTTCCTGAACCCACAAAAAATTTGGCATCCGGTTTTAAGCGTTGAACAAAGAGATGTTCCAGAATTTCGGCATTTGCAGATTGAGCTAACAGATGAAACTCTTCAGCATCAAGGTCATCCAGCATTTGTACGCTCACACTGACCAGTATGACGCGTTCTTTTCCCTGATGTTGCTCAAAATATTCCACTCAGGCCAATCTCCAGTTGAAAACTTCATTTTAGTTGAAAATGAACTTTACAGATACTGAAATAGCGGGCTTTGTTTTAGAGTGCCGTGACAAACAGTTGTGCAAGTGTTACGAGCAGCGCCGTATATAACAGGGTACCACCCAAGATATAGCTCAATACTTTTAAGGGCCGAATCATCTCAGCTGATTTCACTGTTTCATCTTGCATGATGAGCATCCTTTTTAATCTAATATTTCGATTGATTTATTTTATTTAATTCATTTAATGAATTTAAATTGAAAATATAGATGTACTTGGTCGTTTTTTATTATCAATGCAAGTTGGACATGAACAGTATAAAATGGGTTTAATTCGTGGATATTCCCTGTATCTTGTTTAGGATTTAGTGATCTTTTTATGAACTCGACTGTACAAAATCAATCACCTGAGATACAAGGTTTTGCAAAATTCTTTCTTTATACAAGAAAAACGACTTCTGCATTAGCAGCCATCAGCCAGGGGTTTTATCTGGTTTACCGTCATGGTTTGTATAAAGATCCGAATAATCCGAACAATACCCGATATGTGCAGTATTTCTGTCGCCAGTTGTGCAAGGTATTTAATATTGAGGTTCAGGTCCATGGCGTGATTCCACGTGAGCCGGCATTATGGGTGAGCAATCATGTGTCCTGGCTGGATATCGCCGTTTTGGGTTCAGGCGCGCGAGTGTTTTTTCTGGCCAAAGCTGAAATTGAAAATTGGCCAATTCTAGGCAAGCTGGCTAAAGGTGGTGGCACCTTATTTATCAAGCGTGGTTCAGGAGATTCGGTCAGAATCCGTGAACAGATTACCGGCTTCCTGAAACAGAATATTCCAGTCCTGTTTTTTCCTGAAGCGACCACATCTGATGGACGCTCAATTAAAAAAATTTATGGACGTATTCTGGGTGCAGCGATTGAAGCGCAACGTCCGGTACAAATCTGTCTGATCTGTTATGTGAATCAGCAGGGTGAACTAGATATGGTGGCGCCTTTTATTGGGAACATCAGTTTTGCCAAACATGTACAGAATGTTCTGGAAATGCCTAAAGTGACAGCTCATCTGATGGCCTTACCAGCAATTTCGACTGAAGGGCATACAGTAGAAAGCCTGACTGCATTAGTACATGAAAATATGCTAGAAGGTTTGCAAAGGTTACAAACCAATGTAATAAAAAAGCCTCATTAAGAGGCTTTTTTATTAGAAATACTCAGAGATATTCATTACATAAAACCTTCGATCGGGAGGATTGACAGGAATTTTATTGAGGCTTTTTGATACCACTTCATTCCTGGCTCTTTTTTAAAGGTCTTTGTTTCACCTTTGGCATTGCGGATTTTCCAGTTAATGTTCTGGTTGGCATCCAGAACCAACTTATAGGCATACTTGCTTAAATTCTTGTCCATGGTTTCGTGTACCGCACGGGCCAGATTAGGACTATTTAGCAATACGCCAATTTCAGTATTCAAATAAGCTGAGCGTGGATCGAAATTAAAAGAACCAATAAATACCTGTTTCTGGTCAATGGCCATCAGTTTGGCATGCAGGCTGGAACGGCTCAGGCCTTTTAAGCTGACCTTCGCTTTTTGTGCCAGCTCTTCAGTATTGGCATTCAAGTTGTCGGCATCTGGCGCGGCCAAAAACTCGTAAAGTTTTACATCATTTTCTAGCAATTCCTGACGATATTTAGCATAAAAGGCATGGACCAGCGGCACGTCATTGGCCTTATAAGAATTGGTCAGTACTCGAACTTTGACATCTTCTGAAGCCAATTTCTTGAGACGTTCTGCACCCTGTTTTTCCGGTACAAAATAGGCCGACACGATATCCACACTTTCTTCCGGTTTTTCCAGATGCTGTAATAACTGGAAGTTCAAGTGATCTTCAGTCTTAGCCTTTGACTTGATTTTACTTGGTGGATCTTTGACGACTTCAGCTTCTACCCAATCAAGTTGAATGTTGTGTTCCAGCCATTTATCGAAAGCCTGTGAACGATTGGCCAGATTCAGGTAGTTCTGGATTGCAGTATCATGGCTATATTCTTCCAGCTGCTGTTTCAGGCTCGGGTAGCGTAGCGTATGATGACGAGGATTAACAATCTGCCGAACCGGATAGGCATAATCATCATTCCAGTATTCATCAAAAGAATGAATGATTTCATCAGAAGCGGCACCGACCAACATCACATCTACATCAGAGAACTGATAACTGTCACTGACGTTATAATATTGGTTACTCATATTACGGCCGCCAATCAGGGCAATCTGGTTATCGGCAATGAAGCTTTTGTTATGCATGCGGCGGTTGATCCGTTTTAGATCCAGCAGCATATCCATGGCACGATATTTACGGAAACGGTAGGGGTTATACAGTTTGACCTCAATATTCTGGTGCTGATCCAGCGCCAGATAAATGCCTTCCATTTTCTTGGCATTGTTGTCGTCCATCAATAAACGGACTTTTACGCCACGGTCTGCTGCCTGAATGAGGGCATGCAAGGCCAATGCACCAATACGGTCGTTATCCCAGATGTAATATTGCAGATCTAGACTGCGTTCCGCTTTATTAATCAGCTGGATACGTGCAGCGAGTGCTTCGAGCGGATCTGGCAACACGTGATAACCGGTCAGGCCAATATTCTGCCGACGTAAGGGCTCAACAATCTGGGCCAGACTGGTTTGCGAGGTATCCGTTTCAAATGCCATCCGGCTAGGTTGTTCAGTTTGCGGAGGCAGCGTACTGCAAGCAGGAATGCCGAGTACCAGGCTGCAGCTCAGTAAAATGCCAGCTTTATAGCGGTAAGCTTTTGATAAGCCAGAGGGTTTTGAATGAGCGGAAGCGTGGGGAGCATTTACCATAAACATCAAAGACTGAAAAATTTGGATTGAGTATAATTGCCAGCTATGAAAAGATAAATATAAAGCCACTAATCAGCTCCTCGACTCGACAAGGCAAATCTATGTGGGATACCAGTTCCGTACTTTTTTATTTTTATCTAGGCATGGCCATTCTTGCCGTTTGGGCAGTGTATCAGGCCTGGTCGAGTCAGTCTCGTACAGAAACCATTCATCCCTTTAAAGCGTTTTGTCACCTGCTGGCTTTTTATCTGGCCTATTTACTGATTCCGTTGGTGTTCTTCAGTATTTATGCAGGATGGATGGGCTACTATTCGATTCATGAGTCTATTTTTATTTTCGTGATTAGTGCCGTACTCAGTTATGCACGTTTTATCGAGCCGCATTTGATTCGGGTCGAAACCACGCCTTATCAAATCAATCCTCAGCAGAAACTTAAAAAACCGGTACGGATTGCCCTGATTGCAGATTTACATATTGGTCTGTTTTCTGGACATGAACGCCAGTTAAGACAGATTGTACATAAGCTGAACCATCTGAAACCGGACTTGGTGGTGGTTGCAGGGGACTGGACCTATGAACCGGAAAATAAACTGGCACAGGAGCTGGCTGTCTTAAAGGAAATTCATGCGCCGGTATATTCGGTGACAGGGAATCATGATGAACAGTATCCTGGCCCTCCGATTCAGGAATTGCTTCGTTATGCGCTGGAAGTGAATCAGGTCATGGATATTGAAGGGCAGATTGTCGAGTTTGATGAATTTCGTCTGTTAGGGGTAGGGGATCTTTGGGCTGGAAAAACCGATATGCGCGCAATGCCGGATCTGCCTCAAGACAAGCCTTGGGTGATTCTGTCGCATAATCCAGATACCGTGGATATGGTGCCGAAATTGCCAACACGACCATTGATGCTTTCTGGACATACACATGGTGGGCAGGTCGAGTTACCCTGGCTGACGGATTATGTGATGAAAAAGGTTTCCATTCTGGGCCATAAAAAAGGCTTGTACCGGCATGAGCATGCAGATGTATTTGTGACCGTGGGAACGGGCATGGTAGGGGTACCATTTCGTTTTCGCGTACCACCAACCATTGATATTATCGAATTGGTCTAAAAAAAACTGATTCATTCGCTGCTGTTAAAGCAGTAGCCAGAGCACAATAATAATCAGTAAAATAACGGCTGCGGTGATCCAGATTTTCTTTTCAATCTCACGGCCGGGCACACGTTTGCCGACTTGCTGTGCAGCCACCTCAGTATCTTTAGCGATGCTAAGGTTGGGATGATCTGGAACTTCCAAAGATGTAGTTACCACCGGAATATTTTCATCAGCATCATCAGTAAAGCGTGGGCCGATATTGCCTTTATTGTCTCGATTAAGCGCCAGATCATGCTCTCTGACAATTTCATCAATGACCTGTATCGCCTGTGATTCATCTAAAGCTGTATGCGCCCGGATATAGCGAATGGCGTCCAGTTTTTTATCATCCTCTAGCAGAATCACAATATCTACCAGCTGTTCTTGAGTAAGTTGCTCAATAAGATCCTGCATCACTCTGTCTCATTCTCTGGCTTTATTTATTTGATTGTTCCCGAAATATCAGCAAAGAAGTAGCAAGTTTTTGTTGTGAAATCATAAAAAAAGCCAGCATGAACTGCTGGCTTTGATTGAGATGATTTAATCTGTCAAGATCCTTAGATCTGATTGTTTACATCATCATTTTTAGTTTCACGGATCAGCAAGAATGCAAGTAATGACAGGATAGAGGCTGCTGTGAGGTAATAACCTACTGCAGACAAGCCATACGTTGTTGCCAGTTTGGTTGCAATCAGTGGCGCAAAAGATGCACCAAAAATACCTGCCAGGTTAAAGGTCAGGGCAGAACCGGTATAACGTACTGAAGTAGGGAAGATTTCAGACAATACGGTACCAATCGGACCATAAGTCAGACCCATGATCGCTAGGCCAATACATAAAAAGAAGAACACAACCAGCGTACTGCCTGATTCAAGCATATCGGCAAAGAAGATACCGAAAATAGCAGAGACCACACATACCGCGATTGAAGTTGTCTTACGACCGAATTTTTCTGCAAGAACTGCTGAAAGTGGAATAAATGCAGCAAAGCACAAAGTTGCAACTAATTGCAATTGAAGGAATTCTTCACGTGTATAGCCGAGCTGTTTAGTACCCCATTGCAATGCGAATACAGTCGTCAGGTAGAACACCACGAATGTACAGATCGCAGCGATGGTACCCAATACCAGCATTTTAGAATGCTTTTTGAATACTTCGAAGAAGGGTACATTCACTTCTTTCTGCTTTTTCAACACGTTCTGGAATGCAGGGGTTTCATGCAATTTCAAGCGAATCCATAAACCCATAATCACCAGTAGCGCACTAGAGATAAATGGAATACGCCAGCCCCATTGCATGAACTCTGCTTCAGACATGAATGCGCCAAGCGTCAAGAATGAACCTGTTGCCAGAATGAAGCCAATTGGTGCACCAAGTTGCGGGAACATACCATACCAGGCACGTTTGCCTTCTGGCGCATTTTCAGTTGCCAGTAGAACCGCACCTGACCATTCACCACCCAAACCAAGACCTTGGCCTAAACGGCAAAGGGCCAGCAATAGTGGCGCAGCAATACCGATTTGTGCATAAGTTGGCAATAAACCAATGGCAACGGTAGAAAGACCCATGGTCAACAAGGCCGCGACCAGTGTCGCTTTACGTCCGATCCGGTCTCCCAGATGACCAAAAAGTGCAGCGCCGATTGGACGGGCAATAAAGGCAATCGCAAAGGTTGCCAGCGACTGAATAGTCGCAGTCATAGGATCTGTACTTGTAGGGAAGAACAGATAAGGGAAAATAATAACGGCAGCTGTGGCATAAATATAGAAATCGAAGAACTCGATTGTAGTGCCCACTAAACTTGCTGTTAAAACACGAAATTTTGAATTGGTTGCTGTAGTTTCTGTTACAGCGATAGAATCTGAAGACGCCATGAATAACCTTACACTTACTAAAAATAAAAAACTTAGTTTTAAAAGCGTAATCTTTTTAAAAAAGGCGTAATTTTTTAAAAAAACAACTGCAATCTTCTCGTTTCAACTCGCTCAGGGTCACTGAAATGGAGAAATGAGATGATTAAATCACGTAAAGATAGATAGACAGAAAATGTGATCCTGCGCCTATCAATACAAAAATGTGCCAGATAGCGTGGGTATATCTTACTCTTTTCAAAGCGTAAAACAATGCACCTACAGTGTATGCTAAGCCACCAATGATCAGAAAGGTTAAAGATTGAGCACTTAAGTACTGCTGCATATCGTCCATAACCAGTAGTGCCAACCATCCCATGACCAGATAAGCGACCAAAGAAAGTTTCTGGAAACGGTTGATGAAAATGAACTTGAATAGTGTTCCCAGTACAGCAATCACCCATAAGGCAATCAGTAAATACTGGGCTTTGGCCGTTGGAATCGCAATCGACAGGAAGGGGGTATAGGTACCTGCAATCAGGTAGTAAATTGCCGTATGATCAACTTTTTTGTAAAAATAGCGTCGGTCTGCAGCGGTAGACATATGGTAGAGCATAGAAGCGGAAAACAGCAGAATCATGCTGAAAGCATAGACCCAAAGGCCAATCCATTGTCCTGTACTCAAATAAGAGCCTTTAATAATCAATAAAATACCGGCAATCAAAGCCAGCGCAGCACCAAGGCCATGACTAATATAATTAATCCGTTCCTCATTGTGATCATAATCTGGAACTAGGGGAGCATTCTGCATGATTGTCATTCTTGTTTAAATATACACTTGTATAATAATTTAATTTTGCTTTTAAGTTAAGAACAATTAAACTTGAGCAGCAATTCATATCAGGTTTTTCTTATGTCGACATCGACTTCTCTCTCGGTTCAGGAACAACAATTCTTGGAGGCTTTTCAGCAAGCCTTTGAAACTGATCATTTTGATCGTCTGATCTTAAGTCAGTATAAAGGTGAACTTGAACAATTGGAGAAAATGACCTTTAGAGTCATTTCGCTCAATGAACAGAAGGTTTTGAGCTGTGTCTATCGATACAAGACTCAGGATGTCACCAAAAACTATCCTTTGAATGAAGCCTTGACTCAAGTAACGGAATTATTGGCCTGTTGCAAGCAAGCTAACCTGTTCACCGATCAGGAAGAATTGCAGCTGAAGAAAAACAAGAAAAAGGCCATGCTGACACGAAGTAAAGCTAAACCTGCCTCTACAAAGACAAAAGCCGAGCAGGGCCATGACCGGGTTAAACAGCGTTATGTCGATCAGGACAGTGTATTCCTACAGCATTTAGGAATCACCGATCAGCAAGGCCAGATCATTCCGAGCATGGCGCGTAAGTGGAAACAGATTAATAAATTTGTCGAGATTTTCTCAGGCGCACTGGCTCAAATCCAGCCGCAGGAACAAGGATTACATATCGTCGATTTCGGTTCAGGTAAGGGATATTTAACCTGTGCGCTATATGATTATATGCAAAAACATGGTCAGACGCCGTATGTCACCGGCGTAGAGCTGAATCCGAAAATGGTCGAGTTCTGTCAGAATGTCGCGCAGCAATCTGGTTTTAGCCAGCTGGATTTCTTCCAGGGCGATGTGCGTACCTATGAACCGGAACGTCTCGATGTGATGATCGCTCTGCCTGTGATGTGGCGACCGATTTTGCAATCCATAGCGGTATTCGCTTGAATGCACAGATCATCATGTGTGCTCCATGCTGTCATAAAGAGTTAAGACCGCAATTACAGAGTCCGAAAGTGCTGTCACCAATGTTGCAGTTTGGCATCCATGCTGGGCAGCAAGCCGAAATGCTGACGGATACCATTCGTGCCTTATTGCTTAAGGCGTATGGGTATGAAACCAAGGTCTTTGAATTTGTGGCCCTAGAACACACCAGTAAAAATAAAATGATTCTGGCGACCAAACGGAAGGATTATGGACAGCCCGATCAGGCTGTTCTCGCCCAGATTCAGGCATTAAAAGTGATGTATGGAATTCAAAAACATTCACTGGAATTGTTATTGAATAACCAGTGGGATCAGCAGGGAATTGGTTCTAAATGCTAGACAATCACAATCTTAAGATCGTGTCAGGCAGCTGGGATGAGTTAGCCCAAGATGCCAGAGTGATACGTGAAGCCGTTTTTATTCAGGAACAGCAAATTGCTCCCGAAGATGAATGGGATGCTGAGGATGCAATCTCTACGCATTTTGTGGCTTATTTACAGGATCAACCCGTTGCAACTGCACGCTTATTAAAAAATCACAGTATTGGTCGTGTAGCTGTGTTGCAGTCGGCACGTGGTACGGGTATCGGCCAAATTATCATGCAGGCTGTGATTGATCAGGCCAAGACAGAGCAACGTGAATTCCTAAAGCTTTCTTCACAGGTACATGCGATTGGCTTTTATCAGAACTTGGGTTTTGACGTGCAGGGTGAAGAATATCTGGATTGTGGCATTCCACATATAGATATGTATCTCAGCTTAAAAGACTAAAAAATAAAAAAGCGAGGAAAACCTCGCTTTTTTAAATTTGATCTTGGAACTGCTTAGTGGCCATGAGTGGTATTTTCGTCATGGCTAGCATTGTCCATCTGTGCATGTTCTTCAGCAGACATATTGTGCTCTTCCACGCTCGTCTCATGAGTCTGATGAGATGAAGAGGTCGCCTGACGAGCTTCACGGTCAGCCTGTGCTTTGGCTAAAGCTTCTGGAGACATCGCAGGTGCATTCTTAAATGCATGCTGCTGGGTATTTTCTTTCTTTTGCTGGCTTGGCATGTAGTCTGGTTCATTACTGACCGCAAGCCAGAAAAACAACATGAATAATCCACCTAAAATACAGAAGATAATCAGTGCTTTCCAACCCCAAGGTGATTTTTCAGGTGAACTGTGATCAGTCATATGCATGTACCCATCGTGGATGTCTAACTCATGTAACTTTATAACATAAATTGCCTGGAAAGCAGATCAAAATGTGTCATTTAGAGAGAATATCAAACTTAGAAATTCTATGGCGTTGAAATAAAAAAAGAGGAGCTAAGCTCATTGCTGTCCCACAATTTTTCACAAGAGGAAGCTCATTTGAGCTTCCTCTTGTTTTATGGGTATTTTATCGGGTGAAAATAAAGCTTTTAAAGTTCTTCTTTCAAACAAATTCACTTGAATTATTCTGAGTAAACGTTGAACTGTCCAACCTGTTTTTCCTAAAT
>NZ_VPBW01000041.1:0-22011 GCF_013418535.1 Acinetobacter sp. YH12137
GTAAATTTTCAGCGTTGCTGGCTCCCCGTCAGCCGGATTGGGTTGCATCGCAGGGGTGTCGAAAGAGTCAACTGCGGTCCAAAGCTGTTGGACTTGGGTGAAAAGGGCGTTTATTCTTCCTATACGTGAACCGCATCCTACGGAATGAGTAACCCTTGCCCTATTGTGAGTAGAACGTCGTATAATTCAAACGAAAGCAGTTAATAGGTATGAAATATCACAGCACAAAAGAGCGACAGGACATGTTTAGATGATGTTATTATAAAATAATAACATCATGGATGAATAAAAAATAATTTTCTATCTTTACAACTATGTTATACTTCTATGATAAGGCTATGATGGCAAAGCCTTGGTTTTCCTAATCAAATAGTCGCCGAGATGGCTTCAATGCGACAGTAGGTCTACTGTCTCACAATTAATTCATGTATCAGATTTTTGTTCCCTGATGGGAAGTGTTATCCATACGAAAAGAATATGGGTAAAGTGTTACACCTGTATATGACATTCAGAATGTCCTGTCGGGGGAACTGGTACCAATTTAATAAAAGAAAACAGTATAGAAATGACAATCGAAGATATGCAAACATTAGCCCTAGAGCATGGGCTGAGAATTTCGGAAGAGATGAGCGTCAATGAGATGGGCATCGACTTTAGAGTTGCCTTTGTAAAGGAAGTAAACGGTGAGAACTGGGTACTCCGTATACCTCGAAGAAGCGATATGCTTGAACAAATCGAAAATGAAAGTAGAATATTGGATTTAGCCAAAAGAAACCTGTCGATCAATGTCCCTGATTGGAAAATTGTATCGGAGCGCCTAATAGCCTACCCTTTACTGGAGGATGCGCCTGCTCTGACATTCGATGCGATAACACATGAGGTTTCTTGGAACATAGATCGCGATAGCATAGCTTATGTGGAGTCTCTGGCAAAATCATTGGCCGAATTACATCGTATTACAGCTGACGATGTGAGAAAGAGCAACTTGAAAATAATGACTCCAAGTGAATTGAGGACCGAAATAGCTGACCGTATCCACTTGGTGAAATCTGAGATAGGTATCAGCGAGCCGTTGGAAAACAGATACCGTAGATGGTTGGACAATGACCCTTTGTGGCCTGAATTCACTTGTTTCATCCATGGCGATCTCTATGCAGGGCATGTCTTAACCTCGAAGGAAGGTAAGACCTCTGGTATCATAGATTGGTCTACTGCGCATATGGGTGATCCTGCACTGGACTTTTCTGGTCACGTATCGGTTTTTGGAGAGGATAGCCTGAAGAGTTTGATAACGGAGTATGCTAAACAAGGCGGAACGATATGGGATAGGCTCTACGAACAATCTATAGAGAGGGCTGCTGCAGCTCCATTAGCATATGGCGCTTTTGCGGTAGAGTGCAACGACGATAATCATATCAATGCCGCCAGAGCAGCCTTAGGTATTGTTCAATAAAATGATGTGAGGATACTTTTTTAAATGCTAAAATAGGAGTTCGATTGGTGCCACTTAAGAGTATCATTGATTTCTATTTTAGCCAGTATCCTCCACTTTTAGGAGCTCCTCGAAACTCGATTTTATGATCATCTCTTAAGATTTTGAGCCACCGCTCTACTATCTTGACAGGAACTAATAGCTCGTTTACTAAAAATGGTGCACGCTTTCCTGGATTAGTTCTTATCTGATTAAATAGTAGATTTACTCCCTCATTAGATTCGAAAAGTAGCTTTGATGAGACAATAACTCGAAAACCGTGCTGGAAATTTTCAAAGACAGGGGGACGCAGACCATAGGATGCGAAGCCTTCTTGGATTCGTTTGATGCCTGACCCATATTTTTCAATAAAATGCGCTTCTTTGAACGTGGCAGATATCCTTTTATTGCGCGCCCATGGCGAGTAATCTTCACGAAGAAGCTGATCAATCGTTAAGTTATCAGCTAAACCACCTGGATTGAAAAACTCTATGGAATTGTAATACACCCTGATTATGGAATCGGCAAATTAATTTGGACTTGGGTGAAAAGGGCGTTTATTCTTCCTATACGTTGTCGGCAGCGGGCCAAAAAGGAATACGTCCATGCCCATCGAGGTGAAACCGGCTGTGAGCGCGGGTTCAAGCATATAGCCCGACAGGCGCGTATCCTTGCCGATCACGACACGATGGCGGTGGTCACCGCGACGAAAGACACGGCCAGCCGCCATGCCGACGCGCAAGGCGGTTTCCGCCGTCATCGCGCCTTCGTTGGCTTTGCCACGAATACCGTCTGTGCCGAAATATTTGCGCACCATAAGGTCGATTATCCTGTCGTCGGGTCGCCCTCAAAGGGGACATGCCTGCTGAACCGCGAATATAGAGAAATATCCCGAATGTGCAGTTAACGAATTCTTGCGGTTTCTTTCAGCGCCGCCAATACCGCCAGCCCGTCGCGCAAGGGGCGCGGCTCGTGTGTGCGGATGAAGTCAGCTCCACCTGCGGCGGCGGCAAGCTCTGCAGCGAGTGTCGCGGCCCCGACATCCCCCGGACCACGGCCTGTGAGCGCGCGCAGAAAGGATTTGCGCGAAACAGACAGAAGCACCGGCAAATCGAAGCGCAGCCGCAATTCATCGAACCGCGCCAGCACCGAGAGCGAGGTTTCGGGAGCAGCCCCCAGAAAAAACCCCATGCCGGGATCAAGGACAAGGCGGTTGCGTTTGATACCGGCACCCGTCAGCGCCGCGATGCGCGCGTCAAAGAACGCCGCAATGTGATCCATGATGTCGCCAGCGGGTGCCTCGCGCCGATCTGCCTGCCCGTCTTGCACCGAATGCATAACGACGAGTTTGGCAGATGATTTCGCCAATTGCGGATAGAACGCAGCGTCTGGAAAACCGCGAATATCATTGAGATAGGCCACACCACGCGACAAGGCATAGGCTTGCGTCGCGGGTTGATAACTGTCGAGCGAGACGGGAATGCCATCTGCCTTGAGCGCGTCCAGCACCGGCGCGATACGCGCGATTTCTGTGTCGGACGAAACAGGCGCGGCGTCGGGATTGCTGGATGCCGGACCGAGGTCGATCACATCTGCCCCCTCGGCCATCAGCTTACGCGCCTGCGCAATGGCTGCGTCTGGCGCCAGATACCGGCCTCCATCGGAGAAACTGTCCGAGGTTATGTTGACGATGCCGAAAATGATGAGCGATTTATTCATGGGGGCTTCTATAATAATCTCTGTACACGACAAAAATAGATAACTCATTGAAATAATGTCACAATAATTGTTTTCTAACGACGAATACTATGACACATCTCAATGAGTTATATCTTATCTTAAACAAATCTCTAAAATGGAACAAGTCACATTTAAAGTGCTTTGCGCTCATCATGCTTGTGATTATTTTAAAGCAAACATGTAATCTTTCTTCTGCATCTAAAGCCTTGCCCATCAAGTGTTTACCACAATCATTTTATCGACGTATGCAGCGCTTCTTTGCAGGTCAGTATTTTGATTATCGTCAAATTTCTCAGTTGATTTTCAATATGTTTTCATTCGACCAAGTGCAACTGACTTTAGATAGAACCAATTGGAAATGGGGAAAACGAAATATTAATATCCTGATGCTCGCAATCGTTTATCGTGGAATAGCGATACCTATCCTTTGGACATTGCTTAATAAACGTGGAAATTCAGATACGAAAGAGCGTATTGCTTTGATTCAACGCTTTATAGCCATTTTTGGTAAAGACCGTATTGTGAATGTGTTCGCAGACAGAGAGTTTATCGGTGAGCAGTGGTTTACATGGTTAATTGAACAAGACATCAACTTCTGCATTCGTGTTAAAAAAACTTCATTGTCACCAATCATTTAGGAAAGAATCATAAAATTAGTGATTTATTTCGCCATCTTAAAGTTGGTCAAATTGAATGTCGTAAACGACGGATTTTGGTTGGTCGGGTGAAACTATATATAAGTGCACTACAGTTAGAAAATGGAGAGCTTTTACTCGTCGTTTCTCCTCAGTTTAATGCCAATGCTATTCAGGATTATGCATTACGCTGGGAAATTGAAACCTTATTCAGTTGTCTCAAAGGACGCGGGTTTAATCTTGAAAATACGCGCTTGACAGACCCTAGACGAGTGAAAAAATTGATTGCGGTGTTAGCTATAAGCTTCTGTTGGTGTTACTTAACGGGTGAATGGCAACATAATCAAAAAAAAGCGATAAAAATAAAGAAGCATGGACGACTCTCAATGAGTTTATTTCGCTATGGTTTAGACTATGTTCAAATGGCGATTCAGCGTTTAATTGGTTTTGGGAAAAAAGAAGAGTTTAAGGAAATTTTGGCAATTTTAAGAAAGCAGAATCCTGATAGGATAAGGGTTCTGTGAAATTTGTCGTGTACAGAGAATAATATTAATAAAAAATAAGGATAAATTTATGGAAAAAACTTTTATGGAAGCAATGGATTTTAGACATGCTTGTAAAATATTTGATGAGACAAAAAAGATAAAAGATGAAGATTTAAACTATATTTTAGAAGCAGGGAGAAAATCTCCTAGCTCTTTTGGGCAAGAGCCATGGAAGTTTTTGGTAATTACAAAAGTATAGCCTGAATTAGCCCTCGATTTTACATCTTGGAACCATGGCCCCCCCCTTTTTTAGGAAAAGGATGACCTTCGGTCTCTCTATTTAAAGGAAATCTTCACGCCTTTTTGTCGGATTCGGCTGAAATTTACGGGACGGTCTTATTTAAGAATGTATGGCTTAATGTTGCGAAAGAAGTTGATTTCCTCCCAATGGTTTTTAAAACCCTGCTTTATAATATCCTCTCTTATTGACCATAAGTACTCTTTTAGGTATATCGTCATTTGGTGCGCTTCATCAATTATATTAGGTGCAGACAGCGAAATGGCATTTTCTTTTCGCTGTACCTCTGAGATAATATGATTTAATGAAGATACCATTTCGTATTTAGTTTACAATATTTCCTTTTATAAAAGAAAATTGCGTAGTATGATTATTAAAAAACACCAAAAGATGTTATTCAAAGAACACATTGATATTAGCTTCAATCTCTAAACCGTTGATTTGGAAATACATAATACCCTATTTGTTCATTCTTTTGTTATTTGTTGTATGTTGCGTTATTCCATCAATAATTTTATTCCAATCTTCGAAATGTAGTTCGTGTCCGGTTCCATCAAGCGTTATTAGTTTTGAGCCGTTTATCTTTTCAAGTAAAACTGCTGAATTCTTAAAATGCCATATTTTATCGTCCGTTCCGTGTACAATTAAGGTTGGCTGATTGATTTCGCTCAATCTGTTCCAGTATTCTTCACCACCTTGCAGTGCCGCATGATTGAACATACTTATATAGTTATTAGCTCTTTTAAATTCGGCTCTAATCAGTTTTTCACTTCTTTGTTTGTCAAATTGTTTCCTGCCGCTCATCAATTCAGCACCTTGAATTAAATAATTTGCCACACTGTCTTCATTTGTCCAATCTACGGTTTCAGCTTTTCCGTGAAAATCTAAAATACGCGTATCCATTTCAGGAATTGTGGGGTCTGAGTCGCCCCAAGGACCTGATGAGATTAGTGTTATTGAACTTACCCTGTCGGCATATTTTATTGATGCTATTTGAGAAATCAGTCCGCCCAGTGAAATTCCCACAAAATTGGCTTTGACTATTTTATAGCCGTCCAAAATTGAAATAGCATCATGGGTTAAGTCAACAATATCATAGGGGGTTGAACCCGGTTCGTAATTAGTAGATTTTCCTACGTCCCTATTGTCGTAGCGAATAACAAAAAATCCCTTTTCAGATAGTTTCTGGCAAAATTCAGCATCCCAATACAACATGGATACCGTTGCTCCCGCAATCAAGAGTATTGCCGGATCTTTTTCACATCCAAAACTTTCGGTAAAAAGTCTTATTCCGTTTTTTTTAACTATTTTCTCTTTCATTTCCTCGCCTTTCTGTTTTATAGATTCATTAGTTTTTGGAACGAAAAGTCGAGGCTGAACATTTCCGTTTCGTTTATTATTGATTCTGCCTGTGCTTCTCTTCCATAAGCAAACATTTGCTGTTCATAATTTTCAATAGCCTCTTCAATGCTGTTAAATTTCCCATTGGTCAGATTATCCGACAATATCAAGGCATCCATCAACCCACTGTTTACGCCTTGTCCTGCAAAAGGAGGCATCAAATGAGCAGCATCTCCAATCATCGTTATGGGTAATGGACGCTTACTTTTCCAAGACTTATCTAAGGGAAATAGATTTAAAACCTTTGAAAGTAAGTGTATTAAAGGAGATTTTAAAAGATTACAACTCTTATTCAAATAAAAATTTACTTGATTTTTATTTGCTAAGTGGTGGAGTTGCAAAATATATAGAACTATTTATCTTAAACAGTAGTTTTGATTTAAAATCTATGATAGATACAATTATTGATCCAAACTCAATATTTTTGGAAGAGGGAAAAAATAGACTTATTGAAGAGTTTGGAAAAGAGTATGGAACATATTTTTCTATTTTAGCTTTAATCTCTGATTCAAAAACATCAAGAAGTGAAATAGAATCAATTTTGGAAAGAAATATTTCAGGACATTTATCACGACTTGAAAATGACTATAACATCATAAAATCAATTAAACCAATAAATGCTAAACCAAACTCAAAAGTACAAAAATATGAGATAGTTGATAATTTTTTATCCTTTTGGTTTAGATTTATTTTTAAATACCAATCACTAATCGAAGCTGAAAATTTCGATAGATTAAAAGAGATTATCTATAGAGATATCTCAACTTTTCAAGGAAAATTCCTTGAAAAACTTTTTGTGGAACTCTTAAAAGAGAAACAAACTTTCACTTCTATTGGCTCATATTGGGAGAGAAATAATCAAAATGAGATAGATATAGTTGCTATCGATGATATTGATAAGAAACTTCTAATTTGTGAAGTAAAACTAAATGAAAAACGGATAAACTATCAGGCTTTAGTTTTGAAATCTCAAAAATTAATTCAAGAGTATAAAGATTATGAGATAGAGTATAGGCTTTTATCGATAAAAGATATTTAAAATTAGAAAAACAGATAATAGCTGGTGCTAGAGTGGTTGCTAGGGTAATTACTCTAATTTCAAGTTGGTGCAAGTGGTTTTTGCAAACTTTGTATAAAGCCTTAATCGATATAAAAGTTAAGTTTGATTATATATAATTGTTGAATAATTTAAAAGGAGTACAAAATGAAAAAAGTTTTAATTTTAAATGGACACCAATATTATGAAAATGTTGCAAAAGGTGAATTAACTGAAAAGATTTTAGAAAAAGCGACACAATTTTTCAAAGAAAATAACTTTCTTATAAAATATACAAATATAGATAAGGGTTACGATATAAAAGAGGAGTGTGAGAAGTTTGAGTGGGCTGATTATGTGTTGTTTCAATATCCTGTTTATTGGATGGGTGTTCCTTGGATTACAAAAAAATATTTCGATGAGACTTTTACTCAAGGAAGACACTATGCAAACGACGGAAGAAGCAAAAACGATGATAGCAAAACTTATGGAAGTGGTGGATTACTAAAAGGCAAAAAATATATGCTAAGCTTGACATATAATTGTCCAAAAAGTGAGTTTAACAATCCTGATGGTTTTTTTGATGGATTATCACTAGATGAAGCAAATGTTGCTACTCATAAAACTTTTCAATTTGTTGGATTAGAACCTTTAAAACTTACTCTATGCATGATATTTTTAAAGGAGATTTGGATTTAAATAAAGAGTTAGCTAAATTTGAAGATACTTTAAGAGAGAATTTTGGTGGTGTTTCAAAAAGTATGCTGGCATTAAACGAATCCATTATTGATATAAAAGAACACTAAATCAAAGGCTTTGAAATGATTTTCAAGCTTTTTGGAGAAGTTGCAGCTTCTCCTAAAGCCTCGCCTGATTCGATGCCGTAATCGACAATTATTGCCTTCTATACCCACAGTGAAAAATTTACCAATCAACTGTTTGCATTCTTTAAAGGTCGTAACAAAGCTATCCCAATGGTCACTTGATATACATGTATAGCTTACACCTAACTGCTTCAATTTTAATTTAAGTCGTTTTGCAGTGGCTAAATCTCGGTTACCCCATACATAAGCAACAATTTCACCTGTTTCTCGATGATAGGCATAAATTAGCCATTGTTTATTTTGCTTATGACCAACAAAAGTCCAAAACTCATCTACTTCAAGGGTTTCATAATGACTTTGCTGTGCTCGAAGTTGATATTTTGATTGGCTAAGTGTCCGTAGAACTTTACCGATACTTACTCTTTCAATTTCTGCTATATCCCTGACACCACTGCCTCGCACCATGAGGTGTAATATTTTGGTTTTGATACCTGAGTGACAGCCTTGATAACTGAGAGCATGATCACCAATAAATTGACGTCTGCATATTTTACATTGGTAATTTTGCTTACCATCTACTTTTGTGCCATTTTTCTTTATACTGTCACTTAGGCAGGCTGGACACTTGATTTCTAGAGTTATTCGCATTTCTCTATTTTATCAAAATCCAACCTGCTTTTTTTCAGCATACTTTTTGAAACACCACCAGAATTTTAAGTTTAGTGTATATATAATTTGATATATTTAATTTAAGGAGCTATAATGAGTTTATTATTAAACAAAGGTAAAATAGGTGATTTGGAACTAAAAAATAGAGTTGTAATGCCACCTATGTGTATGTATAAAAGTGATAATAGTGGAGAATTAAAAGATTTCCATATGTTTCACTATACTTCAAGAGCAATGGCTGATGTTGGTTTAATTATTGTTGAACCAGCATCAGTTGAGCCAAAAGGAAGAGTTTCATCTTTTGAATTAGGACTTTGGGATGATTCTTTAATTGAAAATCATAAAAAAATGAATGAGAAGTTACACTTATTTGGAGCAAAAAGTTCTATACAATTAGCTCATGCAGGAAGAAAATCTGAAGTTGTTGATGATATTTGTGTAGCTCCAAGCTCAATTGCTTTTAGTCAAAAATCACCATATAAAGTTCCAAAAGCGTTAAGTCTTGAAGAGATAACAAAAATAAAAGAGTTGTTTGTAAATGCTGCAATTAGAGCCGAAAAAGCAAATTATGATTCAGTAGAACTTCACGCTGCTCATGGATATTTGTTGTGTGAATTTTTATCACCTTTAACAAATAAAAGAGATGATATTTATGGTGGAAGTTTAGAAAATAGGTGTAGATTAGTAATTGAAACTGCAAAAGAGATAAAAAATAGGGTAAAATTACCCCTTATTGTTAGAATTAGTGCTGATGAATGGATGCAAAATGGATGGAATATAGAAGACTCTATTTATTTATGTAAAGAGTTAGAAAAAGTTGGAGTTGATTGTATTCATGTTTCAAGTGGTGGAAATATAGAAAATCCAGATAAGATACCAAAAATTGAACCATTTTATCAAGCTAATTGGGCAAAAGAGATTAAAAAAAGTGTAGATATTCCTGTTATTGCTGTTGGTTTAATAACAACAGCAAAAGAGGGTGAATATCTTCTTGAAAATAGTTTTTGTGATTTTGTTGCATATGGAAGAGAGTTGCTTAAAAATCCAAATCTTGTATTTTATGCTGCAAATGAACTAAACGAAAAAGAGAAAATTAATAGCTCTTATGCAAGAGCATTTTTAAAATAATATTCTCTGTACACGACAAAAATAGATAACTCATTGAAATAATGTCACAATAATTGTTTTCTAACGACGAATACTATGACACATCTCAATGAGTTATATCTTATCTTAAACAAATCTCTAAAATGGAACAAGTCACATTTAAAGTGCTTTGCGCTCATCATGCTTGTGATTATTTTAAAGCAAACATGTAATCTTTCTTCTGCATCTAAAGCCTTGCCCATCAAGTGTTTACCACAATCATTTTATCGACGTATGCAGCGCTTCTTTGCAGGTCAGTATTTTGATTATCGTCAAATTTCTCAGTTGATTTTCAATATGTTTTCATTCGACCAAGTGCAACTGACTTTAGATAGAACCAATTGGAAATGGGGAAAACGAAATATTAATATCCTGATGCTCGCAATCGTTTATCGTGGAATAGCGATACCTATCCTTTGGACATTGCTTAATAAACGTGGAAATTCAGATACGAAAGAGCGTATTGCTTTGATTCAACGCTTTATAGCCATTTTTGGTAAAGACCGTATTGTGAATGTGTTCGCAGACAGAGAGTTTATCGGTGAGCAGTGGTTTACATGGTTAATTGAACAAGACATCAACTTCTGCATTCGTGTTAAAAAAACTTCATTGTCACCAATCATTTAGGAAAGAATCATAAAATTAGTGATTTATTTCGCCATCTTAAAGTTGGTCAAATTGAATGTCGTAAACGACGGATTTTGGTTGGTCGGGTGAAACTATATATAAGTGCACTACAGTTAGAAAATGGAGAGCTTTTACTCGTCGTTTCTCCTCAGTTTAATGCCAATGCTATTCAGGATTATGCATTACGCTGGGAAATTGAAACCTTATTCAGTTGTCTCAAAGGACGCGGGTTTAATCTTGAAAATACGCGCTTGACAGACCCTAGACGAGTGAAAAAATTGATTGCGGTGTTAGCTATAAGCTTCTGTTGGTGTTACTTAACGGGTGAATGGCAACATAATCAAAAAAAAGCGATAAAAATAAAGAAGCATGGACGACTCTCAATGAGTTTATTTCGCTATGGTTTAGACTATGTTCAAATGGCGATTCAGCGTTTAATTGGTTTTGGGAAAAAAGAAGAGTTTAAGGAAATTTTGGCAATTTTAAGAAAGCAGAATCCTGATAGGATAAGGGTTCTGTGAAATTTGTCGTGTACAGAGTATAATAATAATAATCGAGCATGAGTCTCATACGGATGCTCGGGTCGAAAGGGAATCCCCAGGCGAGTAACCTGTTTGCGGTGATCCATTAGCTGCAGGAGCAGAAGAGCATACATCTGGAAGCAAAGCCAGGAAAGCGGCCTATGGAGCTGTGCGGCAGCGCTCAGTAGGCAATTTTTCAAAATATTGTTAAGCCTTTTCTGAGCATGGTATTTTTCATGGTATTACCAATTAGCAGGAAAATAAGCCATTGAATATAAAAGATAAAAATGTCTTGTTTACAATAAAGTGGGAATAATTCGGGCCTATCCGAACGCCGCCGGCGGCCGCCGATCACCGCACGCAAGTAACTGAAATCATTAATTAAATATACTGCCGTCTATCGCGGTCTATCGCGGGGCAAGCCTCGCAATAGACGGTATGGCTGACGGTATGGCGACTCTTGCCGCATCGCCAAAACGAATATACCGTCAGGGGTAAGAGAGCTTATGACGGTATTTTTTCTGTCTTATTCCCTTGATAATAATAGGAAATTTGCCATTCAGGTAGGCCAATTTGGGCCTGACGGTATATCGGGCGGCTCTCAGGCGTTTTTGAACGATCTCGGAGGGTCGAAATGCTGACTGACGCTGGCATCAAAGCACTGAAGCCAAAGAATAAATTATATAAGGTCGTAGACCGTGACGGTATGTACGTCGTGGTCAATCCCTCGGGGGCGGTCGTGTTCCGGTATGACTACCGCCTCAACGGGCGTCGGGAGACTTTGACGCTGGGCCGCTACGGCGCTTCCGACCTGTCGCTGGCGCGGGCGCGCGAGAAACTGATCGACGCCAAGCGCGCCATACTTGAAGGACGGTCGCCCGCCCGAGAGAAGCAACGCGAGAAGCGCCGCATCAAAGAGGCAAAGAGCTTCGGCGAGTTTGGCGAACGCTGGTTGCTGGAGGCGAAGATGGCCGACAGCACCCGCGCGATGCGCCGCTCGATCTATGAGCGGGACATTCTTCCGACCTTTCGGAATCGTCTGCTGACGGAAATCAGCCCCGACGATCTCCGCGCCATGTGCGCCAAGGTGAAGGCACGGGGAGCCCCGGCAACAGCCGTCCACGTCCGCGACATTGTGAAGCTCGTTTATGCCTTCGCGATCCTGCACGGGGAAAAGGTGCCGAACCCGGCCGATGAGGTTGGGCCTGCCTCTATCGCGACCTTTGTTCCCAAAGACCGCTCGCTCTCGCCTGCTGAAATCCGGGTCATGCTCGGCCAGCTTGAGCATGTGCCGACGCTGCCGACGATCCGTCTCGGAATGAAGCTGTTCCTGCTCACCATGGTCCGAAAGAGCGAGCTACAGGATGCGACTTGGGATGAGGTCGATTTCGAGAACGCCGTCTGGTCGATTCCCAAGGAGCGGATGAAGCGATCCAAAGCGCACAACGTCTATCTTTCGGAGCAAGCAATCGACATTCTCATTGCGCTCAAGACCTGCGCCGGCAACTCAAAATATCTGCTGCCATCGCGCTACGACGCGGATGCACCCATGTCGCGGGCGACCTTCAACCGCATCACCACCGCTGTCGTCGTGCGGGCGAAGAAGGAGGGCTTGCCGCTCGAACCTTTCACGGTTCACGATCTGCGCCGGACAGGCTCCACGCTCCTGAACGAGCTGGGCTTCAATAGTGACTGGATCGAAAAGTGCTTGGCGCATGAGGATGGGCGCTCGTCCCGTGGCATCTACAACAAGGCTGAATACGAGCACCAGCGTCGCCATATGATGCAGGAATGGGCAAACCTCGTGGACGCTTGGGTAGCGGGCCAGAAATACGTTCCGACGCTCTATCCGCCGTCAATGGACCTTCTGGTCCCTGAGCCTAGCGTTTGACCGGCCGGAATTTCCTGAGCTTCACGTCAGGAGACGGCGCGCGTTTGACGGCATTCTTTCTGGAGGCTTGGCGACGTTCCTCAAGCCAAGCCTCCACTTCGGCCAAGTCCCAAACCACGCATCGGGCCGTCAGATAGAACCGTTGGGGAAAATCACCCCGTTGCTCCATATCGTAGATGGTAGTGTCGGCAAGTGGAACGAGTTCCCGGAGCTGGTGTCTGCGAATGGTCCGTTTCGACAGCGCGGATGGCGAATCGCCGTCACGCTTCATTTTGCCTGCGAGGTTGAGTAGATTTTTCAGTGCGGAGTTGCGATTGAACGGCGACCAGACGGCTGTAAAGGCAACCGGCTCCGGTTCATCGAGGAAGGGCAGGAAGACGATGCCGGTCGTCGGCAACAATGACGTTGCCTCGCCGACGATAGTGATGCCGAAGCCTTGTCCGACCATAGATAGCAGCGTGTCGCGCCCCACATCAAAGCGCCGGATCGACGGTGCGGGCCAACGCCCGGCAAGGCGCAGCACGATATGGTCATGGACCTGCGGGCCGGTGCCACCATAGCGAACAATGAAAGTCTCGCCGACCAGATCGGACCAAGTGATTGCGGACTGCCCGGCGAGGCGATGCCCATCCGATAGCACGGCCACCAGCGGTTCGGTCCAGATCGGTCGGGTATGGCAGTCGGGCATCTCGGGCTTGCCCGCGACGAACACCACGTCGAGCTGGTCAGCACGAAGCTGCATCACCGCATCGCGGGCTGTGCCTTCGGTGATCTCAACCTCAATGCCCGTATGTTCTTCCCGATAATGACGGATCAGCTCCGTGAGAAAGCTGCGTGGGATTAAGGCATGGATGCCGATGCGAAGCCGGCCGTATTCTCCTTGAGCTGTCATGCCTGCGGTCTTCACTGCGTGATCGAGTTGATCGACACCCGCCGTGACACGCTCCATGAAGTGCCTGCCTGCGTCTGTTAGCCGAACGCCCCGCGCATGGCGCTCAAATAGCAGGACACCAAGGTTATCCTCCAGCGCTTTCACACGCGCGCTGACGCTCGACTGGCTGATACCAAGTGCCTTGGCCGCATGCCGAAAATTCAGATGCTCGGCGACGGCGATGAACTGAACAAGGGAAATGAGCGGTATCCTGCCAGACAGGATACCGACATTCACGAGGTTTCGATGGTTAGTGCGCCGCATCGGAGCGGGCCTGCTACCAGTCGTCGGTTAGACGACTGGCGACTTCTCGGTGGCAGCCCCACGGAGCCGAAGGAGCACCAGCCCCAACGAAACCAGTACCGCCATCGCCGTGGCGTAACAGATCACGGGCCACGCTGTGTCACCGTTTAAAAGTGCCACCGCCAATGTCCCGACAATGCTGACTATCAGGCTTTGAACGCAGAAGTAGAACGCGACCGCTGATCCCGCGATGTCGTCGAACTCTGCCAAAGCGCCGTTCGCGGTAACGGACACCGTGAAGACAATACCGACCGCGACAACCCACATCGGTAGGATGAAGGTGAGGAATGACGGCGAGCCGTAAAGTTCGCCGATCCCCAACAGGACCGCTCCGCAAACAAGCAACGCCATCCCACGCGCCACGCATCCTGCGATGCCCCATCTGGCGACAAAGGACTTCGCGAAACGGGTTGTCACGATCATTACAAGCGCGACAGTGGCGAAGGCAAAGCTGAATCCGATCTCGGAATATTCCGCTTGGCCTATGAGCACACGGGGAGCCGTCGAGAAGAAGACGAAGTAGGTGCCCATACCGGCGCTAAAGCCGACAGTGTAAACCCAAAAAGCCGGACTCGCGAAGATCGGCAAGACAGATCGGCGCGTCTTGACTTGATCCAGAGGGCGGGTTTCGTGCCACCTGAAACCCGCATTTAGGAGTGCGAGCATCGCCAGTATAGCCAAAGTAATGAATATCGCCTGCCATCCCAAGAACTCGCCGATCAATACTCCGGCGATAGGGCCGAGCGCAGGCACGAACGCCAGCATCGAACTGAAAAGGCCGTAGATGACGACACCCTCAGGACGGTTGGCATAAACGTCGCGAACCGTCGCGAACGTCGCCACCAGCATGGCCGACGCGCCCACTGCTTGAAGTAGACGGAAAGCGACAAAGGCCGGTGCAGTTGAAGACCAAGCTGCTCCCAGAGACGCAATGACGAAAGCCGTTGCGCCCGCAAGTAGAATTGGCCGTCGCCCGATTCTGTCTGAGAGCGGACCAAAAATCACCTGGCCCACGCCGAGCATCACCATATAGAGGCTCAACGTGAGTTGGATCATAGCGGGCGTCGTGTTCAGGATGCCGGGCATCGCTGGAACGACAGGGAGATAAATATCCATCGCCAGTGAAGCGAGGATGTCGAAAGGAGCCATCAGCAGCAGTGCTGCCGGCAGCGTATAGGCCCACGCGGGGCGTGTGGTGGTCATGACGAATCAACCCTCGATTAAGGAATACCGGGCGACGTCTGCTCGTCAGCAATCAGATGAGACTAGCCTTACAGAGCGCCGCAACAACAATACTGGTTGTTGCGGCTTACTTGTCTGCTGACTTGGAATTTCCCATCTGATTACTCCACGCTTACGAATATGAATTGCTACATTTTATCCGATTATCTTTTGCTTCGCAATGCGGCATGGGCGCACTCAGCGTTCCAGCCCCCTCTGCCGCCCTAACTGCCACGACACCGACCCGCCCTGCACGATGCCCATAACCTCGCGGCCGAGTTGGCGGTCGATGATCGGCCGCCACGGGACAAGGGTGAACTCATGGGATTTCTCGACCACGGCGAACTTGCCGCTCGATAGATGCACGGTTCCGGTAAACTTGCCGCTGACGCTCTCGCCGTCCGTGGCGGCGCGGAACGGCAGGCCCTTACTCAAAGCCATATCCGATCCGACGCCGGCTACCTCGCGCTCCCGCAGGATGGCGAGAAGGTTGCGCCGGTAGAAGACGCGGCTGTCCCGGCTGCGGGTGGCGTCGCCCTGTTCGATATGGTGCTCGCGGCGCTGGTCCATGGCTTCGCGGACTTGTTGCCCGAAGCCGGTTGGCGCAAGGTCGGCCGTCTCGCCGTGGATCAGCCGCCGGTCCAGCCAGGTCGCGCCGTCCGATCCGATCTGTTTGTTCAGATCGACCGGGGAAAGGACGCGAACGCTGGCCTGACTGTCTCGGCCGGCGTCATGGGCGGCGGCACGGCTGACCAGATCATCGGGGATGCGCCATTGGTCGGCGTCGATCCGCTCGACGATACCGGCCCGGCGTAGCGCCTCCAGCCGGCGCACATGGGCATCGACATAGCCCTCATAGTCGCCGCCTGGAACGCGGCCCTCGAACTTGGCCTGCTCCAGATGGCGGCTCGGCCGATAGATGCCGTCCTTTGCAATGGCGGTAATGGTGCGGTCGGACGGCCGGGCTGCCGCCTCGGCGGGGCCGAGCTGGACGACGCTGCCGATGCGGGCGTCCTCGAGCCGCTCGAGCGCGATGCCGGCGATGTGGTGCGTGCGGCCGTCGATGCCGTCCACCACAACGGTCAGGTTCTCCCCCAGTTCGTCGGACAGGTGCTTGTCCACGACGCGGCCGACGATGGGCGTCTCGGGCGCTCCGTCATGGATTTGGAAGCTCATGGGATCGCGTTCGCCGCCCTGCGGGCCGAGCGCCTTCTGCAATAAATGCAGTATAAACCCAGCCTGAATTTGTTTGAATATACGTAAAGTCACTCACCCACAGTTGGTCAGGATGATCAGCAGTAAAATTACGTTTTACCAAGTCATCCGCTCGTTTTTGATCATCTCGGCTACGGGTGGTTTGTTTGTTCTTACCACGCCAAACACCTTTTATACCTAGCTTTTGCATTAATCGAGCAACAGTACAGCGCGCAATAATATAGCCTTCACGTTTCAGTTTTTGCCAGACTTTACGTACACCATACCGACCTGAACTTTCCTTCCAAATTCGTTTAATCTCCTCAGCATGATGCAAGTCATGTAAATCTCGCTTTGCTCGATGTTCTGGATTTTCACAGAGATCTAGAGTCCGGTAATAGGTTGAAGGTGCGATCGGTAAAATTCTACAAATCGCCTCGACTCCGTACAGCTCTTTATTATTATGGATAAAATCCACCATTATTTGTGTGGGCGGTCGAGCTCCGCCTGGGCGAAAAAAGCGGCTGCTTTACGTAGAATTTCATTGGCGCGTTGCAGTTCTTTATTTTCGCGTTCGAGTTGTTTGATACGTTCTTGGTCTGAAAGCTGCTGTACTTTAACTGGATTTTGTTTATCTAAATATTTTTGATACCAAACACGTAGTGTTTCAGGAGTACAACCCTTGCGCAGTATACTGCTCAGGGAGCAATAGCGGTGATCGCAGCCCAATTCGATGGATAATCTTTCTCGGATTCAATCAATAATTGAACCGCTCTTTCTCTGATTTCAGGGGTATATTTTACTTTTTTCATCGGGACATTCTCTCAGAAAGCTTGGTCTCCGACAAACCCGGTACGGTTCAAAAATCTTCCATTGATTTATTTATATCTGTTAAACCAGTCGCATTATGAAATGTAATATAAGTAGAAATTTCAGTATAAATGGTCATGATCTTTTCTAAATTTGAATATCTAAGCGTCTTCATTAATCAACCTTATTGATTATTAGTTTCTTCTTTTAAAGCTCTTTGTACTGTTGCTATCCCTACTTTAAACTTTTCTGCAACACCTCTAAATGTTGAATTTTCTTCAGCCATTGCTTTTCGTATTTCAACATAGTCAACCTTCCGCTTTCTTCCCTTATATAAGCCCTTCGCTTTGGCTTTTGCAATGGCACTGTTGCAAATAGAGATTTGAGTCGATGAAGTTCCTTTTTAAAAGTGCTTAGAGACCGAAAACCCTGTTGATTAGACACACTTCACCCTGAGGCTGACCATAATAAAATGACGATGCTTGTCCTTTACGTAGTGCACGCATGACTTCAATACCTTTAATTGTGGCATAAGCCGTCTTCATAGATTTGAATCCTAATGTGGCCCTGATGATCCGCTTTAACTTACCATGATCACATTCAATGACATTATTTTTATACTTAATCTGCCTGTGCTCAATATCTACTGGACATTTTCCTTCTCGCTTTAACCGTGATAAAGCATGGCCATAGGTCGCTGCTTTATCTGTATTGATGACCCGTGGAATTTGCCATTTTTTCACCGTATTGAAGATTTTTCCTAAAAAACAATAGGCTGATTTACTGTTCCGTCTAGCGGAAAGGTAAAAGTCAATCGTATGACCACGTTGATCAACTGCACGATACAGGTAAGTCCATCGCCCCTTCACTTTGATATAAGTCTCATCCATATGCCATGAATGTAAATCTGTAGGATTACGCCAATACCAGCGTAAGCGTTTTTCCATTTCTGGAGCATAACGCTGAACCCAACGATAAATTGTGGTGTGGTCAACATTCACACCCCGTTCAGCGAGCATTTCTTGAAGTTCACGATAGCTGATGCCATATTTACAATACCAACGAACAGCCCAAAGAATGATTTCACCTTGAAAGTGCCGACCATGGAAGGGATTCATCTGCTGTATCTCGAAATAAATAAGATATTTAGCTTATCATGTCAGCCTATTTGCAACAGTGCCGTACAACGAGCCTTAAAAGCACATACCACTTAGAGTTCCCTTCAATTTCGAATAAGAGGTTTTATGTTAAATCAGGAGTTCACAATATTGGTCGCCATAATACTTTTTTCATAAAAATGAAAGTAATTGACATCATTTTACTTTAGTGATTAATTTTTTATTACAAATATCAATAACTTGAGATGATCATGTTTTTCATCTCCAACTTTTGATAAATTAATGTTAAATCAAACTTTTTTATCCAATTGGAGTAAATTCCACTACCTTGTCTAATTAGTAGTGCTTCATATAGTGTTCTTATTATTTGCATTAACTCTTCATTATTATTCTGCATTGGATTAATTGATGTTACTGTTAAAATAGACTTTAGATAGCCTTCTTTTGTCTTTATTTCTTTCTCTAAATCATCATGGATTTGAACTTGATAAAGAATATTATCAATAAAAAAATGATATGTTCTATCAATAAATTTTGGATCTTTTTCAGGCTCTCGTCCTGAATTACTTTGCCATATTTGTCTTAAATATATTTTTCGCTCTTTATCTATAGTCCAATCTCTATCAGGATGCCAAACTCCTCTAGGAACACTATTTTCTATTTCATCAAGACCATATTCAATACGATCCTCTCCACTAATTCTTTCATTTATAAATCCCATTATTTCCCCTCTTATTAAATGTTCTTATTTCAGAGTAATTAGAATAGTTAAATTTAGCTAAAATTAACATAATACGGATTATCTGAAGCCTGGGATGTCTTCCAGGCTTCTTTTTTGGCTTCGTATAACAGCCATTATGTTAAATAAGTAAAATTTAGTTATTTTTTTGAGATGATGGAGCTGAGTTCCATGTGTCTAATAAGCGCCATATTGCATTATCAATATCTTGCCATTTCTCCCAATTGTTTAAATTAGTTTCCCATTGAACCCATATATCCCCATACTTATTTGATTCATAGTTATTTCCTATTATTTCAATTGATTCTCCATTTTCTGGTCTTCTTCCTCTTGTATTAACTTTAAGAAAGACACCAGAAACATTTGGAATATTCGAATCTGCATAACAAAATAGATATTCATCAGAAAAAATCCTCCGATAACATTCCAAGCCGAATTTTTTAAATTTCGAATCCATCTTGACATATTCCGGAGTAATATTATTAAGAATTACTTTTTTTGTATCAGTATTATTTTCCCTCATCTCTAAACCTAAACCTTTTATTCGTACTCGTACCTGATCTTTATGATCAGGTGCAAAACCATCCGTAGCTTCTATTTTTTCCCTATTGAAAGTTAAATAAAATTCTAATTGTCGATTAGAGTCAGGCATTGGTAAAGTATTTGCTTCCTCTTGAGTTATAGCGGGAAATTTTTCAGGAATATAGTCAATTGGAAACTGCCCTAAATAATGTTCACGTTCAGGGCGATAAAATTCATTATCAAATTGGTCAGGAATATGTTTTCTACGTGGACCAAGCTTTGCTTTTACTATCAAATTTGGATTCTGCTTCCATGTCACTATTTCCCCTTCTTTAGGAATATCTTTTGAAATATCTTTTGATGTACATCCAATAAGTAACAGGACATACGAGGAAATAATCCAATATCTTTTTATTAGCATTATTTATCTCTTATAAATTTATGATTTCAGCAAAATCAGAATAGTTAAATTTCCCTAAAATTAACATAATACACGTTATACGAAGGCAAAAATGGGAGCTATAAGCTCCCATTTTTAGTCTTTAATTCGCTTTTTCGCTTCGTCATAAACTATGCTATCAGCTCGTTTTCCGACGGTAATGAGCAGGATAACTACCTGATCATCTTTAACTTGATAGACAAGTCGGACACCAGCTTTTAATAATTTGATTTTATAGCAACCTGCAAGATCGCCTCTAAGCATGTTCTTTGGAATATGTGGCTGCTCTATGACTTTAGCTAGTTTCTTTTTAAATTGATCTCGTATAGCAACAGGGAGTTTTTCCCATTCTGCTGTAAAGTCCTTGTGACGTAAAAGCTTATAAGTCATCTAATGTGACTTCCTCAAACATCTCTTTAGGATCGTTAATGCGCTTACGGACAAGAGCTAATAATTCTTCATCTTCTTCCGAAAGCAAAGCTTTTTTGACGGGCAGTTTCCCAGTCGTAGCAACATACTCAAGAATACTAGTGAAGAAATCCGTAGGTGCAATACCTTGCTCTTTAAGAATTGAATAAGATTTTTCTTTAAGGGCTCCATCGACCCTGAAGTTAACAGTAGCCATCATATTTTCCAAGTGTTTAATGTACTAGGAATAGTGTAATGCAAATTGCATTACAAGTCGAATTCGCATAACAGCCATTATGTTAAATAGGGCTTTTAAAATTATTCTTCAATAGAGTTTCCATCAAGGTCATATAGCTTTACTTCTCTTGCACCAGTATTAAGAAATAACTCCTTAAAAGCTCGTATTTCAATCTTAGTTAAATTACCTTGTATCGGCTCCATTATTTGGACAATCGTAATAGGAGCTGTAAACTTGAAAAAAGATAAACCGTTAGAATGGTGTCTCATTAAAGCTTTTAATGTTGTTGTAGCGCTTTCAAAATCTGCCAAAATCATTCTTGGGTGATCATAAGGTGATTTAGGAATTTCAGTTGCTTTGACTGTGCCATTCTCTGCCATCAAACTTATACGGTTTTTATAAAAATGTATCCATATTGCTTTAGGATATTTTTTTAAATCGTCTCTTATCATTTTAGTTCTTAACTTGGATGTTCATTTAATTATAAATATATATTTTTTTTAATTTCAATTGGATAATTCTTAATTTATTCTAAAATTAACATAATACACGTTATACGAATCTCTAAAAATAAGTTTATTGCACTGATTTTTATATATTTTTTAAATTTTAAGCCTAGACCAGAGTCTAGGCTTTTTCATTTCGTATAACAGCCATTATCTTAAATGGGAGGGGGAGATTAAGCTAAAATTAGGGTTTTAATTTAGAGAAAGTAATGTCTCAGATAAAAATTTATGCTTTAGATGAAACTATAGAATTACATCGTGATAATTTAAGTAAAGCTATCCATCAGGCTTTAGTTAAAGAATTAAAATATCCTGAAGAAAAAAGGTTTCAACGTTTTATTCCACTAGAATCCAAAAATTTTATATATCCAGCAGACCGCAGTACATCTTATATAATTATTGAAATTTCCATGTTCGATGGACGAACAAAAGAGACTAAAAAAGCATTCATTAAGACTCTATTCGAAAATATAAACAATCTATGCGGTATTGATTCAAATGATGTTGAGATAACTATATTTGAAACTCCTAAAGAAAACTGGGGCATTAGAGGGGAAAATGCGGATGAACTACAGTTAAATTATAAGGTAAGTATTTAAATTTACTGAAATTAACATAATACACGTTATGCGAAATTAGAAAAATGAGTTTATTGCACTGATATTTATCTGTTTTTTAAATTTTAGACCTGGGTTGGTGCCCAGGTTTTTTTTGTTATTCACCAATTAAAATGTCTATGTGATAAACCATTTAAAATGTCCTGTTTTTAACCACAAGAGTCAAGCACAGGATTTAACTTTCTTTGTTCAATAACAGCTTTCTGAGCTTTACGACTCGG